>NC_010394.1 GCF_000069185.1 Mycobacteroides abscessus ATCC 19977
ACAATGGTGACAGCACGGCCCGCTACCGCTTGCCTGGAAAAAACTTTCTCCAGGTTTCAGGGGTTCGCGGTACGCGCGGACTTAAGAGGAAGCGACAACCGTAGGGATCGGTTGTCTCTTTCTCGCCTCCTGGAGATGTAGCCATGGATCGACCGGCACGCCGTCCCGGCCCGCCCGTTGATGCCGCGCGCTTACAACCGGACAACCAGGGCGACATCCAGGGCGTCGACGAGGGCTTGGTCGGCACCTGGCTCGATGACCCTGACCTGGCCGCCGAACTTGCCGACGAACTGGAACGACTCCGGCGCCTTCAAGCCGATGAGGAACTGCTGCTGACGCTGCAGTTGGAGCAGTTCACCGGCCGGCTGTGGGAGCGGTTCTCCCGCGAGCTGACCCGCTACGGCCTCGGCGTGCTGCGCGCCTGGATCCGCCACGGCACCATCTACGGCAAGGCCAAGGCGCTGACCGGCTACGGTCTGGGCCGCATCGAGGGCTGGCCCGACGACCAGACCATCGACGACATCGCCACCGACACCGTGGTCGCCGCCCTGATCTACTTCCGCGACAAGGTGCTCAAGACCCACCGCTGGCAATCCTCGGGTGGGGCGTCACTGGGCACCTTCTTCATCGGCCAGTGCCTCTATCAGTTCGCCAACATCTACCGCAGCGCACTGCGGGCCGAGAAGGAGCGCATCCGGGAGGCCACCACGCCGACGGACGAACTCCCCGAAGACCGGTTCGACGTCATCAAGGGCATCGAGGAGACCATCGTCGCCAACGACACGGTGGCCGAAGCGATGGCGCTGCTGACCACCGACCGGGCGCGCCGAGCACTGTTCCTGCAGGAACACGGCTTCACCCAGCGGGAGATCGCCGACAAGCTGGGGTTGCGCGACGCCAAGAGCGTGGAGAACCTCCTCGGCCACCAACTCCGCCAACTCCGAAACCGAAAGAGGACGTCGTGACCACCATCAAGCACCTCACCGCACTCATCAACGCCAGCTCGTTGGGCACCCGCACCGGGCGAGTAGCCCGCCGGTCGGTGACCGCCGCCGAAGGCGACGCCCTGGCCCGCCGCGCCGCCGAGAGCGGCCAGGGGCACGACGATTCCGAGAAATTCAGGGGTCGAGCCGACGAGCGCACTTATAGACCGGTATCCGGCTCAACACCGGGCCGGACAAACCGAAAGGACAAGACAATGGCCAAGGGACATCACCGCAGCGCGACCACCGGTCGCTACGTCAAGGCGTCCACCGCGGCGCGCAACCCCAAGACCACGGTCACCGAACGGGGCTCCAACCGCAGCAGCGGAACCCATCACCGCAGTGCCATCACCGGCAAGTTCGTGAAGGGCTCCACGGCCGCACGTCACCCCAACACCACAGTTACCGAACGCGGTTGAGCATCAACCGGATTCGGCGGTGTCCCCTCGGCTCGACAGACGGGCCGAGGGGACACCAGACCAAATCACTTCCGAAAGGCGAAATCCCATGATCCGTACCACCGTTGAAGCCCTCGGCGGCGCGCAGGCCGTTCCCAGTGAGCTGATCCCGGTCCGCGAACTGCATCAGCGCCTGATCGATCAGGTGACCACCAGTGGCGGCAACGTCGTCCTGGCCGACACCGCCGGCAAGCCCGCCGCCGTGGTCATGTCCCTTCAGCGCTACGAGCAGCTGCTCGACGAGCTGAACACGCTGCGCCGCAGAACCGCCGACAACGCCTGATGGCGGGGGAGGGGCATCACGTGCTGACCGACGACGACGTGCAAGCTCTCGACCGACGCGCACGCGAGGTGGGAGACGTCATCGGCTGGGATCTGCAGTTCGTCGTCGCCCCCAACGCGGAGTACGTCGGTCTGGCGGCCGGCGGCGGCGCTGAACACGCTGACGAGATCATCGTCCTCGGCCCCAGCCGGATCACCGATCTCGCCGTCCACGAGATAGACCTCGCACTCGACGCACTCCAGCGCGGCGAACGGCACATCATCCTCGACGAAGACGGCGACCCCCGGCTGATCTGAACACACGGCCGGCGAGTTCTTCTCTACGCCTCTCCAGTCCGACCCGCATAGCGGTCCCGCGCAGCCCGACGTTCAACATCGGCGGTCTCGCTGTTGAACTCCGACGCCAGCTGGGCGTAGCCGGCATCGAGGTCATCCGGGTCGGGCTCGGCTTCCGCGTGAATCACTTCGACCTCATTTCCGGGGAACGCCGTAGCGGGCGCGGATCTCGTCTTCGCCGAACGTACGGCCGGCGGCGATGTCGGCTTCTGCTTCTCGTAGCGATTCACGAACGTCCGCCACGTCGATCGGCCAGTCGTCGAGTTCCCCAGGTGCACTGCTGCAGCCCTGGGTATCGCCGTTTTCTTCCGTCACCTTCGAAGGATAAGGTCGCCTGCCTGCCTCAGGCTGACGGCTGCGGTTGGTCGAGGCAGCGGTAGACGCTGGAGCGGGATATGTCGAGGGTGCGCGCGATTCTGGGCGCGAGGGGTCCCGGCCTCGTCGAGGGCTTGGACCGCGGCGATGGTGTCAGCGGTGAGGCCGGGGCGGCCGGGGTGTCGACCGGCCGCGCGGGCTGCCGCGACTCCAGCGGCGGTGCGTTCGGCGGCGACGGCTCGCTCGAACTCGGCGACGGCCCCGAAGACGTGGAAGATCAGCCGTCCGCCGGCAGTGCTGGTGTCGATGACTTCGGTGAGAGAGCGCAGTTCGACGCCGCGGTCCTGCAAGTCGCTGGCCACGGTGAGCAGGTGCGGGAGCGAGCGGCCGAGGCGGTCCAGCCGCCACACCATGAGCACGTCACCGCGGCGGGCGTAGTCGAGCAGCGCGGCCAGCTCGGGGCGATCATCATCGCGAGCGCCGGACATGCGCTCGGTCCAAATCCGTTCGGCCCCGGCCTCCGTCAACGCCTTCGTCTGCATGTCGGGGGACTGGTGCAACGTCGAGACTCGCGCGTATCCCAGCAGCGTCACCGGCAGGTCCTCACTCGTTCAGGGGGCACGGTCTTCTCAGGCCCAACCAGGGCCGCTTGCGGACCTGGGCGGGAGCCGTCTGTGTCTTTAAGGGTGTCCCCGTTCCCGCCGGTCTGGGACAGGATTCTGGGACACCGCACCGGCGCATCGGCGCTGGTCGCAACTACAGCGGTCATTATGTAGCTTTTTCGGTCGGTAGAGGCCGTATGGCAGTCCTGGCGACGGTGGCGGCGCAGGGCGTAGCCAACGGCGGCGATCACCAGCACCGCGGTGGCACCGATCAGCCACGGATTGCCCAGGACGCCACCAAGGGCTCCGAGCGCTCCGCCGGCGATGAGCGCCGGTCCGGCGCAGCACAGCAGCGGCAGCACCCCGATGCCCACCAGGCCGAGGATCCCGGCCACGGACGGGCTCGTGCGCTTGGTCGCCATCAGGCCGGCACCTGCGGGGCCTCGGCGGCGGTGATGCGTACGCAGTCGGCCAGGGCGGCGGCGTTGTCGGCGGCCAACGAACGCGCCAGCATCACCAGATCGGCCACCCGCGGGTCGGCCACCTTGTAATGAGCGAACCGGCCCTCTCGGCGGACCTGGACGTAGCCGCAGTCCGACAGGCACGCCAGGTGACTGGAAACCCGGCTCTGCGCCAGCCCGAGATGGGTGACGCACTCGGTCACGGTGTGCTCGGTGCTCACCAGGAACTCCAGAAGCCGCAGTCGGCCGGGATCACCGAGCGCGCGGAAGAACTTGGCCACCATCTCCACCCCGGTGTCGGTTTCGGGCAGGAACGCCAGCCGGGGATCGGTGCGGCAGGTCACGCGGTCTCCCTTCACATCCTAGAAAATTAGCGTATCCGTATTAGCGGATATGAGGAAGTATAGTCACATTCGACTACCCGAGAGCAACGGTCGGCGGGGCCCGTCCCGCAGGACCGCCGACGAAAGGCGAGACGCCCCATGGGCTATGACTTGGCGATCATCGGCTCCGGCGGTGCGGCGTTCGCCGCCGCCATCGCCGCCACCACGGCCGGACGCCGTGTGGTGATGATCGAACGGGCCACCATCGGCGGCACGTGCGTCAACGTCGGATGCGTGCCGTCGAAGGCGCTGCTCGCCGCCGCCGACGCCCTCCACGGCGCGTCGACCGCGGCCCGGTTTCCAGGCATCGCCGCCAGCGCCGCACCCGTCGACGGCCCGGCCTTGATGACCGGAAAGGACGCACTGGTCCAGACCCTGCGCGGCGAGAAGTACGTCGACCTCGCCGCCCACTACGGCTGGGACGTCGTCGAGGGCGACGCCCAGTTCGTCGGCGATGCCGGCGGACCGTGCCTCACCGTCGAAACGCCCGGCGGCGCAACGCTGCACGTCGAGGCCGAGCATTATTTGATCGCCACCGGTTCGGCGCCCTGGGCGCCACCCGTCGACGGATTGGCCGACACCGGCTCTCTGACGTCGACCACCGCGATGGACCTAGACCGGCTGCCCGAATCCATGATCGTGCTCGGCGGCGGCTACGTGGGCCTGGAACAGGCGCAGCTCTTCGCCCGCCTGGGCACCGTGGTCACCGTGGTGACGCGATCACCGCTGCTGTCCGCCGAAGAACCCGAGGTCTCCGCGGTGCTGGCGGACGTCTTCGGTGACGAGGACATCCGGGTGCACACCCACACCACCGTGACCGGTGTGCGCCGCGACGAACACGGCTACAGCCTCACCGCCGAACGCGGAACGCAACGGTTGGCGCTGCATGCCGAACAGCTGCTGGTGGCCACCGGGCGCCGCCCGGTCACCGCCGGTCTGAACCTCGACGCGGTCGGGGTCAAGACCGGTCCGCGCGGAGAAGTCCTCGTCGACGACCATCTGCGCTCCACCACCGCACGGATCTGGGCTGCCGGCGACGTGACCGGAGGACCGCAGTTCGTCTACGTCGCCGCGGCCCAGGGCACCCTGGTCGCCGACAACGCGTTCGGCAGGGCCGCCCGCACCCTGGACTACACCGCCCTGCCGCGGGTCGTGTTCACCAGCCCCGCCGTCGCCTCAGTCGGCATGACCGACGCCCAGGCCACCGCCGCCGGCATCCAATGCGACTGCCGCACAATACCTTTGCAGTACGTGACGCGGGCAATCGTCAACCGCGACACCCGCGGGTTGGTCAAACTCGTCGCCGCCGCCGACACCGGTCGGTTACTGGGGGTGCACGTCGTCGCCGAGAACGCCGGAGACGTCATCACCGCCGCCACCTACGCGCTGACCGCGGGGATGACCGTCGAGCAGCTCGCCCACACCTGGGCCCCGTATCTGACCATGGCCGAATCACTCAAACTCGCCGCCCAGGCCTACACCACCGACGTCGCCACCCTGTCCTGCTGCGCCAGCTGACCAACCCCCACCCGCAAGGAGAACCCTGATGACTGTGCCCCCCCACCCCCGCCATCGACCACGCAACTACCGCGTTGCCGCCCAGGTGGCAGCGCTGGCTGCCCCGCGCCGCCGCCCTGATGGCGGGTTTCGCCACTTTGTGTTGCCTCGGTGTGACGGCGCTGGTGTCGCTGCTCACCGCCATCGGCGCCACGTTCCTGACTACCGACGCCGCCCTGCGGCCGCTGCTGATCGTCAGCTTGGTGATCACCATCGCCGGTAGCGCGGCCACCTGGCATCGGCACCGCAACCCGCTGCCGCTGCTACTGACCGTGGTCGCCGCGGTGATCATCTTCTTGTCCCTCAACGGCAACGCCCTGTTCGGCCACGCCAGCGCCGGGCACGGCGGCGATCCCATGGGCGACGGCATGGGAGGCCACACCGCCGGCGCCGGCATGCCCGGCGGGGTGGGGGTGTGGATCGGGTTGGCACTGCTGATCATCGCCCAGGTGTGGGACATCTGGCGGCTACGCCAACTCAAACGCCAGAATGCCTGCGCCGCTTGATATCGCATCCCTAGTTTCCGCTATCGACCTGGAAGGACCAAGCGACATGAACCCCGACATCGCCCAACTCGCCCACCGGCTCAACGACTCACTCGGCGGCGACAACCCCGGCTCGACGCCCTGGATGTTGCGCCCGCTGCTCGACCTCCTCGCCCACGGAGCGCCGGTCACCATCGACCAACTCGCTGACGCCACCGCCACCACCGTCGAGCAGGTGCGCCACGCCTTGACCGCCATGTCCGACACCGAATACGACGAACACGGCCGCATCATCGGCAGCGGCCTCACACTGCGCCCCACCCCGCACCGCTTCGACATCGACGGACGGCAGCTCTACACCTGGTGCGCGCTGGACACGCTCATCTTCCCCGGCATCCTCGGCCGAACCGCCCACGTCACCTCGCCATGTCACAGCACTGGGCAACCCGTGCACCTCACCATCGACACCCACGGAATCACCAACGTCGAACCCACGACCGCCGTGGTCTCGATCGTCATCCCGGACCATCCCGCCTCTATTCGGACCGCGTTTTGCCACCACGTGCACTTCTTCGCCACCCGGGAGGCCGCTGAGCCATGGCTGGCCGAGAACCCCGCGGCCACCGTCGTTTCCGTGGCTGACGCTTACCAACTCGGCCGCCCCCTGACCCAGTCCCTCCTGAAAGGCACCTCCCCGTCACGCTGCACCCAGGTGGGACGATGACTGCCCGGTTCGATGTGATCGTGATCGGCGCCGGCATGGCCGGAATCGCTGCGGCCAACAAGTGCGGAGCCCAGGGCTGGCGCGTGGCGATCGTGGATTCGTTGCCATACGGCGGCACCTGCGCGTTGCGTGGATGCGACCCGAAGAAGATCTTGCGTCGTGGTGCCGAAATCATCGACGCGTCCCGCTTGATGCGCGGCAAGGGGATCGACGAAGGCCAGATCCGCATCAACTGGACTGATCTGATGCGCCACAAACGGGGCTTCACCGATCCCGCACCAGCGAACATGGAAAACGACCTGCGCCGCCACGGCGTCCAGACACTGCATGGTCAGGCCCGGTTCGTCGATGCCCATCAGATCAGCGTCGGAGACGACGTCCATCACACAGAGCGGTTCTTGGTGGCGACCGGAGCGCGACCCCGGCCGCTGCAGTTCGACGGTCACGAACACCTCATCGACAGCACCCAGTTCCTCGATCTGGAGGACTTGCCACCGCGAATCGTGTTCGTGGGCGGCGGATACATTTCCTTCGAGTTCGCCCACATCGCCGCCCGCGCGGGTAGCCACCCGATCATCCTCGATCACGGTCCGCGCCCACTCAAGGGATTCGACCCCGATCTGGTCGACCTGCTGATCGGGCGCGGCGTGGCGGCCGGCGTGGACGTGCGCGCCTCTACGACGGTCACCGCCGTACGCGCGACGGCCACCGGATACCAGGTTCAGGTCAACCAGGACGGGACCGACGCCACCATCGATGCCGACGTGGTGGTTCACGGCGCCGGGCGACTTCCCGAGCTGGCCGACCTCGACCTCGACCGTGCCGGCATCGCATGGTCCGAGCGAGGAATCCGTGTGCAGCCGCACCTGCAGAGCACCACCCAGCCCGGTGTCTACGCCGCCGGTGACGCCGCAGACACCGCCGGCCCGCCGTTGACGCCGGTGGCCGTGATCGAAGGCAAGGTGGCCGCCTCCAACATGCTCAAGGCTGCCAGCACCGTCCCGGACTACACGGGTATCCCCTCCGCGGTGTTCACCATCCCCGAACTAGCACGCGTCGGGTTGCTCGAGGCAGAAGCACGTGACCAAGGATTGAACATCGACGTCCGCTACAGCGACGCCAGCACCTGGTATTCGAGCTACCGCATCGGAGAAGGGACCGCCGCTGCCAAGATCCTGGTCAACAAGGACGACGACCGCATCGTGGGCGCCCACCTGCTCGGACCGGACTACACCGAACACGCCAACACCATTGCCGTGGCCATCAAGCTCGGTCTAACCACACGCCAGCTCAAGACCACCACCGCGGCCTACCCCACTTTGGGATCCGATCTCGGCTCCATGCTCTAAGGACGCCACCTCGTCGACCCCATGCCGGAACCGAAGACAACGCGCAATACCTCAGTGCAGTCTCGATTCTAGAGAAACGAGACGGCCCTACGTGGTCCACGCTGCGGTGGGATAACGCCAGGTCGCGGCGTCTCCTTTCTTGTCTCACACGGCGTGTCTCACATCCTCGATGTCGGAGGGCAATGAGACGGTAGCGGTGTGACAGCGATTCTCGGGTACGCGCGGGTCAGCACGCTGGGTCAGGACCTCGATGCGCAGCTCGCCGCGCTCGCCGCCCAAGGCGTCGAATCCGGCCGAATTTTTACCGACAAGCTGTCGGGTACGGTGAACACCGTTCGGCCGGGCCTGGCGGCCCTGCTGCATTACGCCCGCGAGGGCGACACTGTGGTGGTCACCGCCATCGATCGGCTGGGTCGATCCGTCGCGGAAGTAACCCGCACCATCGCGGATTTGGGTGAGCGCCGAATTCTGTTGCGCGCCTTACGTGAAAGTGTGGACACCGGCACACCAACAGGGCGTGCGGTGGCCACCATCATGGCGACGCTGGCTGAGCTCGAACTCGAACTGGGGCGTGAGCGCCGCGCCGCCTCGCGCGACTCCCGGCGAGCCCGCCAACTGCCGGCTACCAAGCCGGCCAAACTGACCCCTGAACGTCAAGAACAGCTGCGCCGCCTCGCCGGCACGGGCGAACCCGTACCCGAACTTGCCCAAGCGTTCGGAATCAGCCGGGCGACGGCCTACCGCTACCTGGCCAAACTCAGTTCCCAGTCAGGAGTCGCGTGATGACCGCCGACGATTTGCACCCCTCCACTCACCTGCGGGCCGCAGCGTGGGTCCCCGATGACGTCGAAGATCGGGCCGTGGGAAGAAGCCATCACCCTGGCCGCCGACTGGATTTGGGAACGCAGTCGCGAGGAGGATCTAGCGCCGCTGCTGGTGAGCAACGCGCAGAACGCGGCGAGCTTTGGTTATGCCGACCTCGACGAGATCATCCGAGCGGGGGGTCACGCCACACCGCAGAGCCGTAGCCGACCCGATCGCGGTCCGGTACTGACGTTCGTGCCAGACGAACGGTCGTTGCACTTCGCGATGGGCTTGGCTCGGGGCTATTCGCTTGCTGTCGTCGAGGGCTCCACGTCCTTAGCCGAATGGGCTGCTGGCGCGGCCGCAATCAACCTGCTGACCGGACAGGTCACAACGTCCCAAGTCGACGATGATGTCCGCAAAGACCTTGACTCCGTCATCTTCTACGGCGGTCGTAACGGCTGGACAGGGGCAGATGAAAAGGCGCAGGTGCGACGGTTTCTGAGCGATCACATCGGCGGCGGCCGACTGACTCCCGATCAGGCCGCTGCGTATGCCTTGTCGTCGCAGTCGGTGTCCGACCGCGGAGCCAAGCGCCTGCGCGAGCTGCTCAGCCGCAATCGGTGATCACCATGCTTAAGTGCGTCTAAAACCGTCATTTTATACACACACCACGTGACGTTCGCTGAATTGCTCGATGTTGCCTATAGGCGACATGAGCTGCGGAAACTCGCGGGTTTGAATGTGGCTGTGGCTGTGGCTGGATGTCTGTCGATCGCGATACGGTCGTTTCATGACGATGGGGTATCGGCGGCCCCACCGCACCGGGGTGGCCGTCGCAGCGACCGCGCTAGTGATCGCCGCTGGTGCAGCGGTGACCAGCGGCCTGGCGCTGGTGCGCCCCATCGCCCCGGCTCAGCACACGGTCAACGTGGTTGCACCCCCGCCAGCCGCTCACAGCAGCAGCGAGACGCAAGCCGCGAAGGCTACGGCATGTGCTGCGTGGGATCGGGCCGCACGGTCGACGGCGTTGGCGAGCAAGTCCAGCGCCGAGGCGCTGGAGCAGAGCTGGACAAGCCCAAAGAGTCTCGCCGCATTGGCCACGGAGAAACGCACTGGTGTGGCTGCGGTCTCGTATCTGCGTACGCAGCTGTCTGACGCCACACCAGCTTCAACGGCGATACCGCTGCATGAGTGGATGTCGGCCAACATCGACATGCTCCACGCGCTGAACATGCGGCATTGGGACGACGCCGATCGCCAACTAAAACGCGGCAACGATCTGACGGATGTCCTCACGTCTGAGTGCGGGTTGCGCTGATGGCGGCCGTCGGGAGTTCTGCCGGTTCGTATGGGCGGCTGATCGTCACACCGGACATGGAACCGCCCGACGCCTCGCACTGGGACGCCCAGGAGCAGGCCTACCGGGCCAGCGCGACGGCATGGGACGGCATCCACCAGAAGATCGTCACCGACAACGCAGCGTTCCGAGATGCCGCTGACTCTCGGGGCTTCGACGAGGCGCACCGGGCGGGTGCGGTGTTGGCCGAGGAGGCCAAGACGATCGCCGAGTGGCACGACAAAGTGGCCAACAAGTGCGCCGACATCGCCACCGTGTTGCGTGACACGCGCGCCGGTCAGGAGCAGCTGATCCGCGAGGCCGATCCCAAGATCGCCGCCGCGAAGCTGCCCGGCGAAGCCGAAGCGCTCGTAGCTCAGTATCACGGCATGGCCAGGTATCAGACCGAGGCAGGCGTTACGGCCGCGATGGCCGCGCACACCTCGTTCAAGAAGAGCAGCGAAAACGTCAGAGCGCTAGACCTTTTGACCAAGTGGGGCGATGTACCCGCTGCACCTCCCGCGCAGCCCCTCGACAACCCATCGCCCGGTATCGAACAGGACGAAGACCCTCGCCGCTATACCGAGAAGCCGAAAGCCGGGGCCGACGCACCCGAGCCTGTGGCAGACGCACCAACAGACAAAGCCGGTACCTCCGTCACGCAACCGGGGGTGTCCCCTGGCGCCGACGCGGGGACGGGCAAAGCGGATGTTGGCGATGAGGGACTCGCGACGTCGAGTCCGGTCACTCAGCCGGGGATGACTCCTGCGCCGCGGCCGGCGGCGGCGTCGCCGCTCGGCGGCGGTGCGCCGTCGATGAGCGGATTGGGCAGTGGTGGCGGTGGGATGGGTTCCGGTGGCGGGATTCCGAAGATGCCCGGCGGTCTGGGAAGCGGCGGCATGCCGGGGACGGGCTCTAATCCTCTGAGCGGCGTAGGCCAAATGCCCGGCGCGGGAAGCGGATTGCCGAATGCTGGTGGCCTCCCTACGGCATCGAACGCGGGGGGCGCGTCGCCGTTGTCGGCATTCAATCAGGGAGCAGCAGCGACGGCGGGCATGGGCGGCGGGATACCACCTGCGCCGCCGCCGGCACCGGCGAGCCCGTCGCCGGCTCCGTCGGCCGGTGGGCATGCGGCACCGGCCGCAGCCGCCCCCGGCGGGGGTGTGTCGCCGGCCGCGGCGCAGCCCGGTGTGGTGGCCCCCGCCGCCCCTGCCTCCGCACCTACCGGTGTAGGTGTGGGGGCCGGTGGGGGTGCGCCGATGATGCTGCCGCCCGGTTCGATGGGACCGCCAGCCGCAGCCATTCCACCCCCTGCGGCGACCGTGCCCGCGGGCACGGTCGGTTCGACGAACACAGCCCCGGCGGCGCCCACGTCGGCCGCAGCGGGCGCGGCCGCCGGCCCGACACTGATCCCGGCCAGCGTGGTCGCTGCGGGCCAGACCGCGGCCGCCCAGGAGCGCCGCGAGTCCGCCGACGCCGCGGCGGCCAGGGAGTTGGTCTCGAAGCTTCAGCACGCCGCTTACCTGGCGGGCAGCCCCATGACGGGGTGGGCGGTCGGGGTGTTCCGCTCCCCGAGCGGCACCGAGATCGTGATCACCACCAACGACGGAGCCGGTTACATCCCGGCGGGCGTGTTCGTTCCGCGCTCCGTGCGGGTGTTGGCCACAGATCCTCTGGTAGACAACGACTTCCGGCAGTTGTGGTTCGGTTGGGCCGATCCCGCCCAGATCCTCGTCGAGTACGCCCAGCTGCGCGCCCAGTGGGGCTGGCGACTGGTCGCCGCTGCGAGCACGCTCCCGACGCCCGCACTGAGGGACGCGGGGGTCGAGCATCCGCCTGCATGCACACGGGAAACCAACCCGCTGCTGCAGCCCGGTGTCCAGGTACCCGCCCCGGTGCTCGACGACATGCACGCGCATCGGCTGGCGCTGCTGTGGCCCGAGATGTACCCGCGGCTGCTGCGCATCATGGACGCCGACCCGATTTATCAGGACCGGATCGTCTCCGCGGTGACCGCGGCGCTGATCCGTGCGGCAACGTCGCAGGCCCAGCCTGTCGATATTCCCGACGCGGTGCGCCACATCTGGGAGATTCGCGGCGGTGACCGCGAGCCCACCACGCAGCAATGGGCTAAGTACAACGCGGAAGCCCAGATCTTCAACGGCACCACTGCCATGACCCGGCCCGCGTTCATGACCGGCGGGGCCGGCCATCCCCGCGATTACAGCGAAGATCTGGCTGTCTACCGGGCGCACTGGCTGGTTGCGCGTACCGCCGAACACATCGGCGGCTGGGCGGCCCGTCCGCTGCCGCTACCCGACATGTGTTATGGCGCAGTTCTTTCCGGCGATACTGAGTTGTCCGACATGATCGTCAGGGCCTTGGTGAGCGTCGAAGAGGACCTCCACTACGAGGCTCCTCGGTGACCACACCGGAGGGCGCGGACGGCGCAGCCTGGAGGGTCGAGCTGGAACGCTGGCACGCCGAGTTGGCCAACACCATCTACCAAGCCTCCCTGTGGGCGCGGGAGTTCCACGTGCGTACCGGGGATCGACTCCGGGGCGATAGCTCGGCACCACCGAGCTATCCGCTGCTCGGGTACGCCGAACGGCTGGAGACGATCGGCGCAACGCTGAAGATGGTGTGCGCGAACGCATCTTTGAACCCTCCGATACCGAGGTGGGATCGCGCGACGCTGAGCGCACCGTCGCCGATCCGGGTACCGGGCCGCGACCCCGATTGGCGAGACGCCGACTACTTCGAGGGCGGCCGATATCTTCTCCTCATCCGCCCAAGCGCTCCGACTTCCGATATTGTTACCGCGCAACAGCATTGGCGCACTGCACTCGGATTCGCCGCACCGTCGGTGCTCGAAAGCCATCTGGGGATACCGCAGCTCGCCGTGTACGCGGAGCAGGCGCAGGGACTGTTCGACATCGCCCATGACACGATTCGTGCGGCTTTCCGGGACAGCGTGGCCGCCACCTACGGCCGGATATGGGCGACGTGGCCCACTTCGGAAGACAGCGAGCGGCCTCTGCTGATGTGGTTGAGAGAGCTTGCGCAGTTCGGCTGTCCGGTCGACGAATGCGAAGCGGTTCTCCGCGATATCGAGGCGGTCGATCCTCAGGCCGTGGCGCGCTGCCGCGAGGCCGGCGCATGGTGGCGACTGGACGCAGGCTGACCGCCGCCGCCTCAGTCGAGTTCGAGGCCGTATCCCTGGTCTCTGGTTCGTTCTCGTCCACGGTCGCGGTGGGGTGGGTTGAGGATGCGCCAGCTGCGATCGGCGGCGGCGCGGTGACTGTCCGCGAGTGCCGCTAGTGCGGGGTCGGCGACATCCGGTGTGGGGCGGGCGTTTTCAGACCAGGGTAGGGCGAGTCCGTCGAGGAGCCGGCGGCCGGGGCCGGGCTCGCCGCTGTCGATGAGCAGGAGCCGGCCGCGGGCGGGGACCAGGGCGGTGGCCACCGCCGCGAGATGCGCCGGGTCGGCGGCCGCGGCGTCCTCGACGACGACGACCTCCCTCGGCGATGGGGGATGGGCGGTCAGGCGTTCGGCGAACTGGTCGAGGCGACGTTGGTCGGGACGGGAGGGTGCGGCGGCGATCTGGACGTAGCGCCGGTCGGTGCCGGCGGCGGCCTGGCGCACGGTGTCGGCGAGGTCGGGGGTGTAGCGGTCGGCGGCCAGTGTGGTCACGACGTAGGGAGCCGAGAGCGCCACGGCCACCGGGTCGCTGCGCTGCTGCGAGGAGGGCAGGGGGGTGCCGTAGCGGTGGGTGGCGGCCAGGACCTCGACGAGCGCCCGGTCCGAGGCGTGCGCGCTGCGGTCGTGGGCGGCGTGGCGGTCGATGCGGTGCTCGCGGCGCAGCCGCGCGGTCACGGTGCGGTGGTGGCGGCGCAGGTCGGCCACCTGGTCGGGAAGTCGGTCCTCGTCGGCCGCGGCGGCGGTGATGGTGGCGGCGCGGTCGTCGCGGCCCAGGACGCTGCGCAGTGCGGTCGCGGCCTGCGCCGGGGTGCCGCGGCGTGCGGTGTGGACACCCGTGGCGATGGGGTCGGCGTGTTCGTGGTCGGCTTCCCCGGCTCGGGTGTCGTAGAGGCGCACGGTGTTGGTGTGCCGGCCGCGGGTCAGACCGACGTAGGCGATCGAGCGGGTCGCGGCCTCGGCCGAGAGCAGGGTGTGGCAGGTGTCGGCGGTGACGCCCTGGGCGGCGTGCACGGTCACCGCGTACCCCAGATGGGTGTACTGGCGCAGGTAGTCCCCGGATAGGACCGCGACCGCCCTGTCGTCGAGACGCCGCGCCGCGATCCGCCCCGCGTCGGGGTCGACGGCGAGGACCTCCCAGCGTTGGCCGTTGCGAATCGGATCGGCGTCGGCACCACGGTCGGTGCGGGTGGGGATGTCGGTGGTGTTCTGGCGGGTGATCACCACGTCGCCGGCCGCGACGCGGTGCCCGCGCGCGGCGGCCACGGTGGGCGCATCGTCGCTGATCCGTTCGGAGTGGATGCGGATGTTGAGGGCATCGGCCATCTCCCACCGATCGGCGATGAGCAGACCGTCACGGCCGGCGGCGACGTCGGCCGTCCAGGCCGCTACGGCGTCATCGGCCATGGTGACCTGATCCCCGATGTGCAGCCGATCGTGGCGGCGGTACCAGCCCACCGCGCGGCGCAACGCCGCCGGCCCACCGTCGCGGACCGCCAGTGAGGCGTTGCGCTCGTCGTGGTCGTGCATCCGCCACACCTGCGACAGGCGTTGCGCCCACGGCAGATCGGTGACCAGTTGGGCGAAGGTGCCGCCGCGTTGCGCGACCGGTGCGAGCTGGTGCTCGTCACCGACCAACACGACCTTCGTTCCGGCGGCGGTGGCCCTCTCCAGCAACCGGCGCAGGTGTTGGGTGCCGACCATGCCGGCCTCGTCGACGACGACCACGGTGTCGGCGTCGAGGACCTCTTGGCCGCGCTCGAGGCGGCCCAACAACGCGTCCAGGGTGGCCCCGTGATCGCCCGCCTGCTCGCGCACCGCCACGTCGACCGCACGCCCGGTGGGAGCGGCCACCAGAACGCGTTTCCCGGCGTCGTGTGCGGCGGCGCGCAGCGCTCGCAGTGAGTGGGTTTTTCCGGCCCCTGCGGGGGCGCTGAGGGGCTGTACGAGCCGTTCTGAGGTCGCGATGGCTGTGACGGCGCGGGCCTGATCCGGCGACAGCCCAGCGGTGTCCACAGACGGCAGAACCGCGGCGCTGTGGCGGCGGCCCATCACCTCGATGATGGCGCGTTCTTCGGCGACCAGATCGGCGGCGGTGTAGCGGATCGACCCCTCCCGTTGGTGGGCGGCCCGCTCGTCTCCGATGCGCAGTGCCACACCATCGGCGAGGCGCTCGATGACCTCTCGTGGCGACGGTCCATCGGCGTCGTCGACCGGCATCCGCGCGCCGATCGCCTCGATGAGATCCGCGCGTGTGAACGCCGCCTTTCTCAGGCCGTGCGACACCGCGCGACGCACCACCTCCGCGTAGTCCACACCGGCAGCCCGACGCGCATCTCGCGCAGCCTGCTGGACGGTCTCGTCGACCCGAAATGTGCGGGTGTCATCGGCCCATGCGACACGCAGCGACGCCCATGCGACACCTTCGGGTTTCCGTGGCCGTGTGGCCTTCTGCGCGGTCGCCAGCTGCGCAGCCGAAAGCTCGTCGCACTCCACCCGCAGATGCCCGCTGGCCCACTCGCGCAGCTGTGTGGAGCGTGTCGACCACGACCGCAGATCCCCGCGATCGGCCCCGGCGATGTCGGCCATCCCGGTGTGCGGATCGACGTCGTTCCACTCCACGCCGATCGAACGCGTCAGCTCCCGCCGCAGTGTGGCCTGATAGATGATCCCGGCGGCCTTCGCTTCGTGATAGAGACTCGTGCCGTCCAGAGACACCAGCCGCCCATCCGCGCGGGCCTGCCGGTTCGGGACCAACACGTGGGTGTGCAGATGCGGGTCCCCGGCCCGCGAGGTTTCGTGCTGAAAACCCGCCGCCACGATCCCCGGCAACCGCACCAGATCCTTCTCACCCGTGCGCGGATTGTGCACACGGGTGTAGCCCCCGTGTTCGGCCAGATACTCCATCGCCTCGGTGATCGCGAAGGCGTGCGCATCCGCGACCGCTTTAACGGTCACGTCGTTGCCCAAACCACGCATCAACGACACGCTTTTCGGGGCACAGAACGTCAAGTCATAGCCGTGCACACCGGCCCGCTTTTGGAACGCCCGACCACTGGCTCCGCACGGCGATTCCCCGTCGTCCAACCAACGCGTCACGGCGTCCAAATCGGCGTTCTCACCGGCGCGGCCGGCGCCCGTCAAACCCCTCGCCGCGGTCGTGTCCCGGCCGGCGGAAAACCACACCGGAAGCCGCGTCTCGGACTCGCTGTAGTACTCGCCCAAACCCCCACCGGCAGCCCGCGATTCGAGTGCCGCCGCGGCCGCCGAACGCGCGGTGTCGACGTAGTACGCCACCGACCACGCCCCGAGCTTGGCGATCGTCAACACCGAACCCTCACGCCTCCCGCCAACGCGACCACCACCGACCTCGCGGGAGCGCGCCCACGGCGCGCTCCCGCCCAGCCTCGCACACATTGTGCAAATGTGCCATATCGTTACGGTGGTAGAGCAGTACTGAGGGTCAGGGGTGGGTTGTGAGAGCGCAGCGGAGATGCGATGAGCGGGCGAAGATGGAACAGCGAGAGGGTGGGGAGAGAAGCGGGAGGCAGTGCGGAAGACGTGAGTGAGAAGCGACGAAGAGGGCGCTGGTGCGGGTGCTGAGAGTCGCGTCTGGCCGCAACGTCAGCGCGCCGGTTCGCAACCACTAGGTGCGTCGTCGAACCGGAACGTTCAACGGTGCGCGCTCCATCGCGTCTCCGCGGACGGCGCGGTGGTCTTCTGCGAGTCGGTTCATCGCGCCGCCGTGCCGTGTCTGGACCGCCAGCCGGATGTCGCGCCGCGACGACGCGGCGGGCGTGCTGCTGGTCTGGTCCTCACGGCTGAGTTGGGCGCGCTCGGTGAGCACTCGGCGGATCTCTTCTCGGGCGGCGGTGATCCGGGCTCGCGCTGCGTCGGTGAGCACCACTGGGCGCGGCGTCTGGTCGATGCTGCCGGCCTTTGTCGGGGCCGTGTCGGGGGATGTCCAGGACAGCCGTCGCAACCGGCTGGCGAGGAACGCGCCGGGGTTGGCGATGTGGTCGGGCCAGGTCGTTCCTCGGGCGCGCATGTCGGCGTTGAGGGCGTCGTTGACCGCACGCGCGGACCACACCGCGGGGTCGATGCCGACGCTGGTGAGTGCATCGCAGATGGCACCGATGTGGGCGCGGTCGAGACCGTGGGTGAGCGCGACCAGTCCAGCGGCCAGTTTCTGGGTGGCCAGCGGTCGCGCGGTAGCGCGCCGCGGCCGTGCTTGTCGCGTTTTGTCGCAGCTTCGGATGGCGGGCGCGCTCGCGCGCCCGCTTGGTGAGTAATTCCCTACGGGAGAAGAACAACCAACACCGCCTGACGGCGGTAGGTGGAAATCATGCACAAGCGGTGGCGTCACTGGACGTACTTCGCGACGCGGCACCAGGTGGTACACCGAGGGTCTGCGGCCGACGCTGGGAGTGCTTGTCGAACCGTGGCCCCGCTGCGCCTCCACGGCCCATCTGGAGACCCTCAGCACGCGCCACGCGGCGGTCACGGTGCGCACGTCACACCCCACCCTGTCGGCGATTGTCGCGCGGGTGACCGCGACGTGGCGGCCGGTGCCGTGATCGGCGTGCTCGGCCATCACAGCGGCGATCGACAACAACGTGGCCGTGGTGATCGACACCCGCGCCTCAGCGCACAGCGCGCCGAACGCCGGGGAGTGCACCCACCGCGACAACCCGTCGAGCCAGCCCGCGCGACTGGTCCACATCGGCGCAGACGGTGCGCAAGAGCCCGCGCGCGTCACCCACTCACGGCGACGCTCATGCGCCAGTGCCCGCACCACATGAGGGCTGGGAGCAGCAGGGGCTACAGCAGCGCCGAGCGGCGTCGGCCAAGCACTGTCCGCCCGACGTACGCGGGCGTTCAAAAGGTCACGGTTTGCGCACCGATCGCGCGCCGAATCTGGTGCAGCTTCGAGGCGTGCGCTACCGTGAGACTTGCCTATCAAGCAAAGTCCCTTCGGGGATATCGGGTGCGGACCCGGAACCGAGCGCCAACTCGGTTCGAACCCCCGACAGGGGCCCCGCTAACGCGGGGCCTTCGTCATGTCAGCGGGGTAATCCGCACACCAGCTATTCAGATGTCACGTATGCCAAGACCCCCTAGCTCGTCCAGCAAGGTCTGAGGCCTTTGGCGGGTGAATCACATCGCCAGCGGCAGAACCTCCTTGTCGAGTTCGCGAACAGCCTCGGGCCGCCCGACCGCGATAGCGAGCAGGTCGGCCGAAAGCTGGCTGACGCTTGTGCCGCGTTCGGCGGCCATTTCACGAAGCCGGGCGTAGACGGATGCGTCAGCGCGAACCTTGATCTGCTCACGCGGACCTTTGTGCGGTTGGGCCATGGCCCTGATCCTTACGCAAAAAGGTCCATGTACCTGGTACCGACACGCGCACATCCCGTCCCTCCTTTCACACGGCTACCGTTCGAGTGGTGATCGACTCACTGGAACTGGAGGCGGCCATCGCGACGGTGTACGCGGCCCAGCTGCCGATCCCGGTCTGGTGGCCGGCCGAAGCGCGGGCGGCGTTCATCGAGGAGTACGCCAGCGAGGCGGCGTGCCTGGTGCTCTCAGAGTTGGACGCGATCAACGACCGGATGAGCGACTGGACGGCCCGATCACAAGTCAGCGGCGCGGACGAGTCCACGATGATCGCCTCGGCGCAACAGGTTCTGCTCGATGAGGCCTGCAGCGAAGTGCAGTACGACCTGACCGAGATGATCGCCAGCAGGAGCGCACAGTTGATGGCTGAAGCTGTCTTCGACCACAGCCCGCCTCGCGCGCAGCACCACGTGGTGTGGCCGGTCCAGCGCTGAACGAGCCAGCCCCAGACCGGGCCTACGGCTCGAAGTGGGAGCGGAAGCCTTCGAGCCAGTCCGCCCGCGCGTGGCCGGTGAGATGGCCTGGAACCCATGTCTCGGCGGCGTCGGGGCTGTCTGCGTCGCCGCTGGCCACCCGTTCGTGGGCTTCGAGGTAGCCGGCGACGTGCATGTCATCGGACTGGGAGAAGACGGCTTGGATGGTGTCCAGGTTCGTCGTGAAGTCCCGGTAGGCGGCGCGGCGCTCGGCGTCATCGGTGTAGTCACCGCCGTACCGCTGCAGCCATGCCTGCCAGTGCTCGGTGGAGCCTGGCTTCGGCGGCGGCGAGGGTGTGCTCATCAGGGCCGACTTTAGGCCGCCGCGCCGACGACCAGCGCGGTACAGCGTGGGCCGCCGAGCATGTCCAGGATCGGGGCGCCGGTCGATGCGGGCTCGTAGATCACCGACCGCAACACCCGTTGGAAGGCGAGATCCACTGCCGGGGCGTCTTCCAGGAGCAGATCGAGGAGCTTTTCTGCGGCGGGGGTGTTGAACGGATTGGCTGTCAGCTGCGCGCACAGCGCACGGACCTGGGACGCGAAGTCCCGGACCGCACTCACGTCGTCTTGGACCGTGCCGAGGGTATCCATGCCACCACTGTAAGAGCGTGCGTGCATACATGCAAGCAACTTGCATGTAAACTACTTTTAGACGTGCATGTAGGATGCATGCATGCCCGATTCGGCTGGGGATGCGCTCGACGGCGGTGCGCCCGACGCTGGCGGTAGCGCGCTGCCCTTGCGTAAGCGACAGCAGAAGGTGCCGTTGAACACCTATGTGCGGCCAGGCACCCAGCAGCGCGTGGAGGTGTTGAAGGACCGCGGGTACGCGGTCACCGACATCGTGGATGCGGCGCTCAACGAGTTCTTGGACCGTGCCGGGGTGCCCCCGTCCGAGTAGCTCGCCCCCGGAGCCTGGCCAGCACGTTCCCCGCCCGGCTTCCTCGTACTGGCCCGTTTGCGCGGTGGGTGGCGGCTGTCCAGGCTCGACCGCAGGTCGACCGCGCAGCGGCGGTTACCGGCCTTGACGACCACCACCCACCGTTTCGCCACAATCGAGGCCGAGGAAGCCCGCTCCCCTCCCCGTATGCGGCGGTGGGCGCTCACGGTCGTCGCGCGGACGTGATGATCGTGGCTACCGCTTCGATGCCCACGCCGACGATGGCGCCGATCGCTCGGCCGACTTCGCCGATGGTGACCTTGCAGTCGGGAATGCGGGCCAGGTAGCCGGCGAGCACGCAGATCGCCAGACCCAGCACCGTGATGGCCACGACGATGATCGCCACTGCGATCAGGATGGATTCGCTCATTGGGCGTCTCCTGGTTCGGTGGTCAGGAGATGGCTCCTGGAGCTGGCTGTCGTCCCGCTCTCTTCTTGTGCGCTGGCACAGCGTGCTTTACAGGGCACTGGCCGCACCTTTCTCGTCGTGGTTCCGGTACACGGGAAGTACCGGCCCTAGAGCTGGTTTCCGTCGTGTGGCGTGGCGGCAGTTCTAGGTCTCGCCTGAGCAGGTATAGACCTGCGGGGTGCAGCGGCCGATTGCCGAATGCACGGCACCGCGAGAAACGGGTTGTCAGGGGTTGGTGTCACGGCCTCTAATGACCCCTTGGGGGCCGGAATCCCGACAACTCGTGTGGTTACGGTCAGATCACAACAAGAAAAACGCAGGCTGAAGCACGTTCCCGCGCGGGGGCGGGCCTCAGCGGATGAGCTGGAGCGTCGTCGAACGAGAGAATCAAGACAACTTTGCGTCAGCCCTTAGAGGGGGGCGGCGCGCGCCCGCCCTCAAGGCATGCGGTCGTTGCGGTCCGGCTTTGGAATGCCGGCGTTGTCGAGGTAGCGGTTGATGGCCTCGTCGACGGTGTCGGTGATGACGTATCCGCGGGCCTTGATCCATTCGAGCCGCGCGAGGGTTCCCGCGTGCAGCTGTGTGGCGAACGGACTCTTCACCTTGCGGAGACGGGCTTTCAACCGAACCGGCTCGGCCTGCCGGGCCTCCTGCTCACCATCGGGTGGCGTCGCCACGGGCGCGGGCGGGATATCGGTGTTCTGCGGCTCCGGCGCGGCCGGCGCGGTTTCGTCGGCGGTGACCCGTGCGGCTTGGGCGCGTCGCTCTGCGCGCGACAACGGCCGGGTGGAGCCGACCTGCAATCCGGCGGGTTTGGATGCGGCGTTCATGCTGCGTGCCGCCTTGCCGCGATACGCTCTGCGACCTCGCGGTAGGCCACCGCCGCCGTGCTGGTCGGGGCGTGCACATTGACCGGCACGCGTTTGCCCTTGGCCTCCACCACCCGCACCGTGTGCGGGATCTCGCCCAGATAGGCCCCGCCGTCAGACCACTCCCCCCAGTCGGCACGCAGTTGACGACGTACGTCCTTGCTCGCCTTCGGGTTGCCGTCGAAGTCGGCCAGCAGCACGTACCGGATCTCCACGTCTGGGTTGAGCGTCTCTTGAACGTCGAGGATCGAGTTGCCCAGCTCCACCAGGCCGTCAACCTCGTCGGGGCCGGCCTTGAGGACGGCCAACACGTAGTCGGCCGCCGCGAGCGCCGCGGTGGTCAGCTCCCCCAATGCCGGCGGGCAATCCAGGAGCACGAAGTCGTAGCCCTCGATGTCGTCGAGCTGGCGCGCTAGCCGCAACTGGCCGCCCGATCCGAGCCCGGTTCGCTCGAGCTCCTTGAGCGCGAGATGACCGGGCGCGACGTCGATACCGAACTGCGTCGGAACGATGACCTTGGCCAGCGGGACGCGCATCGCCCGGTCCGGGTGCAGAACCTCGTACATGGACGCGTCCTCGGCGTCGAGTTCGATGCCCAACCCCTTGGTGCTGTGCGCCTGCTGATCCATGTCGATCACGAGGATGCGCAGACCCATCGCGGCCAGGTTCGCGCCGAGGTTGATCGTGGTGGTGGTCTTGCCGACGCCACCCTTCTGCAGCGCCACGGCCAGGATTTCGCACTGCTTATCTGCCGAAACGGTCATGACAGGAAGTCTATCAATCTGCATGCAAACATGTCTACATGCATACTTACATGTAAGAAAGCATGTATGTATGCATGTGCTGTGGTCTCGGAACCTGCGGTGGTGTTGCCCCAGGGGAGACTCACGGACGTGTGGCCAGCAGGGTGGTGACCTTGGTGTTGTTGACGATCCACTCTGCGAGGTTGCGGTCGATCATGCGAGTGAGCTTCATGTAGGCCTCGACGCCCTCGGCGGCGGTGAGACGGTTCGGCTGCTGTTGACCCGACCGTTGGCCAGGCAACGGGAATCCGTTGTGCAGGGGTTCGTGGTGGGCGACCCGGTTGCGTAGGACGTTGACGGTCTTGGCGACGGAGTGAACCCACGTCCTGGTGAAGCTCGCATGGGGGCTCGGGTCGTTTCGTGCTTCGATGCGGCCGCCGGGGAATGCGGAGCGCAGCGTCGATCGCCATAGCTGCTCGTAGTCGGCGTGGACGCGGCGGGGCTCCCGGCCGGCGTAGCCGCCGGCATCGAGAAGGTTGACCCACATTCCGAAGGTGCACTGCGCAATCACTCGTCCAGGTGTCGATGGGTGGCCTTGCCGAGGATTACGGAGGTAGCCCCACGCTCGTTCGACCTGCTTCATCGAGCGGTCATCGAGGGCGATGTTCTGGTACCACTCGGGTCCATAGGTGCTGGTCAACGCGTTGTGTAGGGCGTTGCGTAACGCCACTTCGACGATGGCCAGGTCCGCGAGGACGGCTGTCGAAAGGTCACGGTCCCAGACGTAGAGCTTGCGGGCACGGTCGGCGTCTTGGCCGGCGGCGTTCAGATAGGACGCGTAGCGCGGGGTCGATATGGCTCGATCGAGCGCAGCGGCGCGACGCGCTTCTGCTTGCTGGGGGGTTTCTACCACTGGACTCCTTTTCGTGGTCCGAGGTAACATAACTGGCAGAAGTCCCCGGACACCGCCTCTCTGGCCTGGAGCCATGACGCGGCCGGGGTTTTTCATTGGGGCCCCCCACCCGCGCCTCACGCTTCTGTCGATTCACCCGCGGGGGCTCTTTCATGCCGGACACGGGCGAACCGACCTCATCACGCGAGGGGAGCGCCGCACATTGGCGGTCCAGCGGCCCGCCAACTGGGACCACTCGCGGACCCAGGGGCCGTCACCAGCCCTCTTGTGTATGCGGGGGATTGTCGGCTCGACCTGGG